>NZ_JAKJSK010000005.1:0-1111 GCF_050336935.1 Photobacterium satsumensis | reverse complement strand
CCAGCGATGGTGAGCGAATCCCACAAAGTATGTCGTAGTCCGGATTGGAGTCTGCAACTCGACTCCATGAAGTCGGAATCGCTAGTAATCGTAGATCAGAATGCTACGGTGAATACGTTCCCGGGCCTTGTACACACCGCCCGTCACACCATGGGAGTGGGCTGCACCAGAAGTAGATAGCTTAACCTTCGGGGGGGCGTTTACCACGGTGTGGTTCATGACTGGGGTGAAGTCGTAACAAGGTAGCCCTAGGGGAACCTGGGGCTGGATCACCTCCTTAACGATATGACTRCTGTTTTATGCAGTGTCCACACAGATTGCTTGGTCGAAATGTAAGAGAGCRCCAATGTTGCCCAACAACATTGGCAAGAAACACTTAGTCCCATTCGTCTAGAGGCCTAGGACACCGCCCTTTCACGGCGGTAACAGGGGTTCGACTCCCCTATGGGACGCCACGGGTCGTTAGCTCAGTTGGTAGAGCAGTTGACTTTTAATCAATTGGTCGCAGGTTCGAATCCTGCACGACCCACCATTTTTTCTTTTGAAGGATTTAAAACTTTGGTGGGCGATTAGCTCAGTTGGGAGAGCACCTCCCTTACAAGGAGGGGGTCACTGGTTCGAGCCCGGTATCGCCCACCACTCTCTAATTATTTTCTGCACGGACACGCAGATTCAATAAAGGTTACCTTTGTTGAGTCCGCTTTTTTGCCGCTGAAAATCATTAGAAAGTGGTTCTTTAGATAGAAACACATGCTCTTTAACAATCTGGAAAGCTGACTAGTAAATTCAATCGAATGATTGATTTATTTTAAGTTTTTATCGAAAGATAAAAACGAGTTCTCAAGCAACACACATTCAAGTGTCTTGTGTAAGAGTCCGGCGAAACAACAGTCCATCATAACTCAGATGGACAACCTTGGTTGTTGACCATACGAAACCTCTTGGGGTTGTATGGTTAAGTGACTAAGCGTACACGGTGGATGCCTGGGCAGTCAGAGGCGATGAAGGACGTGCTAACCTGCGATAAGCCAAGAGAAGATGGTAAGAATCACTATACTCTTGGATTTCCGAATGGGGAAACCCAGCTGCATAAGCAGTTATCGTTTATCGT
>NZ_JAKJSK010000004.1:0-785 GCF_050336935.1 Photobacterium satsumensis | reverse complement strand
ATTGGAGTCTGCAACTCGACTCCATGAAGTCGGAATCGCTAGTAATCGTAGATCAGAATGCTACGGTGAATACGTTCCCGGGCCTTGTACACACCGCCCGTCACACCATGGGAGTGGGCTGCACCAGAAGTAGATAGCTTAACCTTCGGGGGGGCGTTTACCACGGTGTGGTTCATGACTGGGGTGAAGTCGTAACAAGGTAGCCCTAGGGGAACCTGGGGCTGGATCACCTCCTTAACGATATGACTGCTGTTTTATGCAGTGTCCACACAGATTGCTTGGTGAAATGGTTTTAGAAATAGCGAAAGCGCTAATGAATAACGTCAGTTATTGATTAACGCTTTTTGCGTTATGCTCTTTAACAATCTGGAAAGCTGACTAGTAAATTCAATCGAATGATTGATTTATTTTAAGTTTTTATCGAAAGATAAAAACGAGTTCTCAAGCAACACACATTCAAGTGTCTTGTGTAAGAGTCCGGCGAAACAACAGTCCATCACAACTCAGATGGACAACCTTGGTTGTTGACCGTACGAAACCTCTTGGGGTTGTATGGTTAAGTGACTAAGCGTACACGGTGGATGCCTGGGCAGTCAGAGGCGATGAAGGACGTGCTAACCTGCGATAAGCCAAGAGAAGATGGTAAGAATCACTATACTCTTGGATTTCCGAATGGGGAAACCCAGCTGCATAAGCAGTTATCGTTACGTGAATACATAGCGTAACGAGGCGAACCGGGGGAACTGAAACATCTAAGTACCCCGAGGAAGAGAAATCAACCGAGA
>NZ_JAKJSK010000003.1:0-3098 GCF_050336935.1 Photobacterium satsumensis | reverse complement strand
CGGTTGATTTCTCTTCCTCGGGGTACTTAGATGTTTCAGTTCCCCCGGTTCGCCTCAATACGCTATGTATTCACGTATTGATAACTGCTTATGCAGCTGGGTTTCCCCATTCGGAAATCCAAGAGTATAGTGATTCTTACCATCTTCTCTTGGCTTATCGCAGGTTAGCACGTCCTTCATCGCCTCTGACTGCCCAGGCATCCACCGTGTACGCTTAGTCACTTAACCATACAACCCCAAGAGGTTTCGTATGGTCAACAACCAAGGTTGTCCATCTGAGTTGTGATGGACTGTTGTTTCGCCGGACTCTTACACAAGACACTTGAATGTGTGTTGCTTGAGAACTCGTTTTTATCTTTCGATAAAAACTTAAAATAAATCAATCATTCGTCGTGTGACGAACCATTAAATTTACTAGTCAGCTTTCCAGATTGTTAAAGAGCGTGTGTTTGCCTTACGGCATCCACTTTCTAAATACTTTCACATTGATTTCAAAGTAAACGAAATCAGTTTTGAAGCGAGAAGCGCAGTGTACACATGTACATGAGCATCGCAGCTATCAAAAATGATGAGGCTTACGAAGAAAGCACTTAGAAAGTGGCGTCCCATAGGGGAGTCGAACCCCTGTTACCGCCGTGAAAGGGCGGTGTCCTAGGCCTCTAGACGAATGGGACTAAGTGTTTCTTGCCAATGTTGTTGGGCAACATTGGCGCTCTCTTACATTTCGACCAAGCAATCTGTGTGGACACTGCATAAAACGCAGTCATATCGTTAAGGAGGTGATCCAGCCCCAGGTTCCCCTAGGGCTACCTTGTTACGACTTCACCCCAGTCATGAACCACACCGTGGTAAACGCCCCCCCGAAGGTTAAGCTATCTACTTCTGGTGCAGCCCACTCCCATGGTGTGACGGGCGGTGTGTACAAGGCCCGGGAACGTATTCACCGTAGCATTCTGATCTACGATTACTAGCGATTCCGACTTCATGGAGTCGAGTTGCAGACTCCAATCCGGACTACGACATACTTTGTGGGATTCGCTCACCATCGCTGGTTGGCAGCCCTCTGTATATGCCATTGTAGCACGTGTGTAGCCCTACTCGTAAGGGCCATGATGACTTGACGTCGTCCCCACCTTCCTCCGGTTTATCACCGGCAGTCTCCCTGGAGTTCCCACCATTAYGTGCTGGCAAACAAGGATAGGGGTTGCGCTCGTTGCGGGACTTAACCCAACATTTCACAACACGAGCTGACGACAGCCATGCAGCACCTGTCTCAGAGTTCCCGAAGGCACCAATCCATCTCTGGAAAGTTCTCTGGATGTCAAGAGTAGGTAAGGTTCTTCGCGTTGCATCGAATTAAACCACATGCTCCACCGCTTGTGCGGGCCCCCGTCAATTCATTTGAGTTTTAATCTTGCGACCGTACTCCCCAGGCGGTCTACTTAACGCGTTAGCTCCGAAAGCCAGAACTCAAGGTTCCAGCCTCCAAGTAGACATCGTTTACGGCGTGGACTACCAGGGTATCTAATCCTGTTTGCTCCCCACGCTTTCGCATCTGAGCGTCAGTCTTTGTCCAGGGGGCCGCCTTCGCCACCGGTATTCCTTCAGATCTCTACGCATTTCACCGCTACACCTGAAATTCTACCCCCCTCTACAAGACTCTAGCCTGCCAGTTCCAAATGCTATTCCGAGGTTGAGCCCCGGGCTTTCACATCTGGCTTAACAAGCCGCCTGCATGCGCTTTACGCCCAGTAATTCCGATTAACGCTCGCACCCTCCGTATTACCGCGGCTGCTGGCACGGAGTTAGCCGGTGCTTCTTCTGTTGCTAACGTCAAACACATACGCTATTAACGYATACGCCTTCCTCACAACTGAAAGTGCTTTACAACCCGAAGGCCTTCTTCATACACGCGGCATGGCTGCATCAGGGTTTCCCCCATTGTGCAATATTCCCCACTGCTGCCTCCCGTAGGAGTCTGGACCGTGTCTCAGTTCCAGTGTGGCTGATCATCCTCTCAGACCAGCTAGAGATCGTCGCCTTGGTGAGCTCTTACCTCACCAACAAGCTAATCTCACCTGGGCTAATCCTGACGCGAGAGGCCCGAAGGTCCCCCTCTTTGCTCCCGCTCGTAATGAACGAGGAGATTATGCGGTATTAGCCATCGTTTCCAATGGTTATCCCCCACATCAGGGCATATTCCCAGGCATTACTCACCCGTCCGCCGCTCGCCGCCCAACAAATCCCCCGAAGGTTCAATGTTGTCGCTGCCGCTCGACTTGCATGTGTTAGGCCTGCCGCCAGCGTTCAATCTGAGCCATGATCAAACTCTTCAATTAAAGTTTTGGCTCAATGAAATACTGTTAAATCATTACCGAAGTAATGATTGAATTGACTGTGCCAAATAATAAGTAAACTTAATATTTGTATTGGTCACTCAGTTTCATTGATAATTCTTTTGTTGACTATCATTTCACGAGTGCCCACACAGATTGCATGGTCAAATTGTTAAAGAACATATTGCCTTTCAGTGCCTTAGCACTTAAGCAGGACGCGTATAATACGCTAACCACTTTGAAAGTCAACATAAAACTCTAAGAAAACTTAAAGCCTTATGGTGACTTGCTTATTCGATAAGCAAAGTCGAAATGAAAGCCTGGCGATGTCCTACTCTCACATGGGGAGACCCCACACTACCATCGGCGCTATTACGTTTCACTACTGAGTTCGGCATGGGATCAGGTGGGTCCATAATGCTATGGTCGCCAAGCAAATTCTGTTTATTCACCGCCCCTCGGGCAGTAAATAGCAATCTGGGAAAATCTGACTAGCTCTTACTAATTAAGCTCTCAACACTCATTCAAGTGCTCATGGAGTCCGTAAAAACCCCTTGGGTGTTGTATGGTTAAGCCTCACGGGCAATTAGTACAGGTTAGCTCAACGCCTCACAGCGCTTACACACCCTGCCTATCTACGTCGTAGTCTTCAACAACCCTTTAGGAACCTTATAGGTTCAGGGATGACTCATCTCGAGGCTCGCTTCCCGCTTAGATGCTTTCAGCGGTTATCGATTCCGAACTTAGCTACCGGGCAATGCC
>NZ_JAKJSK010000002.1:0-1001 GCF_050336935.1 Photobacterium satsumensis | reverse complement strand
GACGCATTGCCCGGTAGCTAAGTTCGGAATCGATAACCGCTGAAAGCATCTAAGCGGGAAGCGAGCCTCGAGATGAGTCATCCCTGAACCTATAAGGTTCCTAAAGGGTTGTTGAAGACTACGACGTAGATAGGCAGGGTGTGTAAGCGCTGTGAGGCGTTGAGCTAACCTGTACTAATTGCCCGTGAGGCTTAACCATACAACACCCAAGGGGTTTTAGCGGACTCCATGAGCACTTGAATGAGTGTTGAGAGCTTAATTAGTAAGAGCTAGTCAGATTTTCCCAGATTGCTATTTACTGCCCGGGGGGCGGTGAATAAACAGAATTTGCTTGGCGACCATAGCATTATGGACCCACCTGATCCCATGCCGAACTCAGTAGTGAAACGTAATAGCGCCGATGGTAGTGTGGGGTCTCCCCATGTGAGAGTAGGACATCGCCAGGCTCCCAATTTAGGAAGCCCGCTGGGTTCAGCGGGCTTTTCTTTCGCTCCGACTGATTGCAATGTGAGCGACGTCAACAGAAGGTTTTTACTTTTTCGCCAACCGCGAAAAAAGATGAAAATTTTGTCTTGACTGGATATCAGAAACGCGTATTATACGCCTCCTGACTTGCTGAAGTGCAACGCGCTAAGGCATTGAAAGTCAACGTTCTTTAACAATTTGACCATGCAATCTGTGTGGGCACTCGTGAAATGATAGTCAACAAAAGAATTATCAATGAAACTGAGTGACCAATACAAATAGTAAGTTTACTTATTATTTGGCACAGTCAATTCAATCATTACTTCGGTAATGGTTTAACAGTATTTCATTGAGCCAAAACTTTAATTGAAGAGTTTGATCATGGCTCAGATTGAACGCTGGCGGCAGGCCTAACACATGCAAGTCGAGCGGCAGCGACAACATTGAACCTTCGGGGGATTTGTTGGGCGGCGAGCGGCGGACGGGTGAGTAATGCCTGGGAATATGCCCTGATGTGGGGGATAACCATTGGAAAC
>NZ_JAKJSK010000001.1:0-10864 GCF_050336935.1 Photobacterium satsumensis | reverse complement strand
GTCCATCTGCGCAGCACCAGTGATCATGTTTTTAACGTAATCGGCGTGTCCTGGGCAGTCTACGTGTGCGTAGTGACGAGTTGGAGTATCGTACTCTACGTGAGAAGTAGAGATTGTGATACCACGCTCGCGCTCTTCTGGAGCGTTATCGATAGATGCGAAGTCTTTAGCTTGGCCACCGTACACTTTTGCAAGCGTAGTACAGATAGCAGCAGTTAGAGTTGTTTTACCGTGGTCAACGTGGCCGATAGTACCAACGTTAACGTGCGGTTTTACGCGTTCAAATTTTTCTTTAGACATGGATAGTCCCTCTAGGCACGGTATTTGGTGGCATTACGACCACACAACCAATCATGGGTTTGTAGAGTATATATCAAAAGGATTGAACTGACTTAAGGAGAGAGTGGTGCTAATAGGCGGAGTCGAACCGCCGACCTCACCCTTACCAAGGGTGCGCTCTACCAACTGAGCTATATCAGCACACAAGAAATGTGGAGCGGGCAGCGGGAATCGAACCCGCATCATCAGCTTGGAAGGCTGAGGTAATAGCCATTATACGATGCCCGCAAAAATCGTCACTCGATAAGCTATTCTTTCTATTGAAACTGGTGGAGGGAGATGGATTCGAACCATCGAAGGCAGAGCCGTCAGATTTACAGTCTGATCCCTTTGGCCACTCGGGAACCCCTCCAAATTTTTTCAAGCACTTTCACTCATTTAGGAGAAAGTGGTGCCGACTACCGGAATCGAACTGGTGACCTACTGATTACAAGTCAGTTGCTCTACCTACTGAGCTAAGTCGGCGTAAGTGCTGCGCATTCTAGAGAACTATTTGTAGCCTTGCAATACCTTTTTAGCGATTTTTTCAGATTTCGAACCTTGCTGGGCAAATTTTAGCCGTTAGCGACATTTCGCATACAAAGCAAGGCCTTCCAATACCAAATCCGAGCGGTGATAGTAGTCCTTCCCCCACATCTGAGGCAAATGTCGAACGCCTCCGCCACATAGGATCACTTTAGGTTCAGTTTTTAATCGCTCTTTGGCTTGTGCCAGACCATATTCAATCAGCCCGACCAAGGCGGCTCGGCATCCGTTTTTTAGTCCATCAGCGGTGTTATCGGCAAAGGTCAGGGTATCGCTATGCTCCCTGTCGGAGAAGACCTTGGTGGTATTCTCGAGCACCGACTTCATCATCAGCTGGTAACCAGGTGCTATCCAGCCTCCAAGATGCTTCCCTTCTTCGGACATGACATCAAAAGTTAGGGCAGTGCCGATATCAACAATGACTGTCGGCGCTTTGAATTCCTGGCGAATCGCCACTAGCGTCAACCAGCGGTCTACCCCCAGATACTGGTATTCGCTGTACGCGTTCTTGACACCGAAGTCTTTCTTCAGTGTCTTCACCTGCATTACCGGGATATTGGCTAACTGCGAGATACGTTGAATAGAGTTGTCAACTTCCACCGGCCCGACACTTGCGAAAACAATTCTGGTGACTCCATTCTCCAGTAAGGGCTCCAAGACCATTTCCAGCTTCTTGCTTGGGAAACGTCCCAGCAACGTGAAATGACCATCTTCAAATAATTGGGCAACTTTTACATAGCTGTTGCCCGCTTCAATCAAAATTTGCATCAACAACCTCTAAGGCTGATTTCACCACCGAGGTAAGGTGTTACCCCTTGCTCGGTTTCCAGTAATAACGCTCCCTGGTTATTGATCCCGCGAGCAATCCCTTCCACTACACGGTTACCCATCAATAACTTCACAGGGCGATCCAAAAAGTTATCCAGCCTATTCCAGCGCGTTGTAAAGCCGTCCATCCCGCTTTCTTCATAATCACTCAAAGCATCATGCAGGCGATTGATCAACGTTGCTGCGAGCGTATTGCGATCAGGCAGTGTATCGCAGGCCTCGGCAAGGTTAGTCCAAGACTGTTCAATCGACTCGCCTTCTGACTCCGGCATTGCGATATTAAGGCCCATGCCAATGACCAAATGTGCCGCCTCGCCAGTCTGACCGGACATTTCCACAAGGATGCCAGCCAACTTGCGGTCTTGGTAGTAGAGATCATTCGGCCATTTA
Source organism: Photobacterium satsumensis (assembly GCF_050336935.1). Lineage (NCBI taxonomy): Bacteria > Pseudomonadati > Pseudomonadota > Gammaproteobacteria > Vibrionales > Vibrionaceae > Photobacterium > Photobacterium satsumensis. The sequence goes on along the minus strand of NZ_JAKJSK010000001.1, from coordinate 8,782 downwards.
ACCTTGATCCCTTCCGTCCCCAAGGACTCAAGCGCTTCAGCAATAGCAACACCGACGACCAAGCTCAGCCCCATTGCCGCAGCAATACCCGCATCTAGCCGCCAGTACATTGAAAGGTATAGATTACTGCCAAATGGGGATAACCACTGGCGGCCCCGACGACCCCGCCCCGCTTGCTGATATTCGGCTAGACAGCATGCGCCTTTTGGCATGGCGCCAACGCGATCAAGCAAGTATTGGTTGGTAGAGTCAATCACTGGAATAAGCTCTAATCTCGGGCACTTTACCTGAGCCAAGATCTTATCGCAATCAAGGAGTTCCAGTTTTTTAGGTAGGCTGTAACCTTTGCCCTGCAAGCGGAAAATATCAATTCCCCACGTCCTTAAAACCTTAATATGTTTACTCACTGCAGCGCGGGATATCCCTAGGGTCTCTCCCAAGGCTTCGCCAGAATGGAACTGTCCATCCGCCAACTGAGCAATCAGAGCAAGGCGTGTGGAGTGCTCTTTCATCGGTGTACCTCTGCCAATGTTGTTTCTTGTGCCGCTGCCATAAAGCGAACTTCATGTTGTAGCTGGATACCAAATTTCGCTTCCACGCAGTCCACGACATACTGAGCAAGTTGTAATACATCTTGGACGTCTGCGTGGTGGTAATTGACCAAGACCAACGCTTGTTGGTCATGCACCCGAGCTCCACCTATTTGATGGCCTTTGAGCTGGCACTGATCGATAAGCCATCCGGCAGCTAGTTTTTCCAAATTATCGGATTGAGGATAATGCGGCATCGAAGGGTATTGTGCAAGTAGATGCTTAACAAGGTTTGACTCAACCAAAGGGTTTTTAAAAAAGCTACCGGCATTACCAAGCACCTTCGGATCCGGCAGCTTATCCTGTCGAATTTCACACACAGCTGCAAGAATCTCTCTCGCCGTCACGGTCTCAGGCTCAAATTGTGCCAGCGGGCCATAGGAAATCACGGGCTTCCATGCTTTTGGTAACTTTAAACCAACAGCGATAATGGCATGACTGTCTTTTAGCGCATGTTTAAAAATAGAGTCTCGGTAGCCAAACTGGCATTCTTCGGCAGTCAGGCGGCTTTGCTTACCCGTTTCTAGCTCTACGGTGTCGACATATACGCAGATATCTTTCAGCTCGACCCCGTAAGCGCCGATATTTTGGATGGGCGATGAGCCGACGCAGCCTGGTATCAATGCCAAGTTTTCCAATCCAGGCATACCTTGCTCAACGGTTTGAGTCACTAGACGATGCCAATCTTCACCAGCCCCAACATGAAGCATAAAAGCCTGAGCCGTTTCTTCAACGTCTATACCAGCGATACGGTTGAGGATTACAACACCGGAGAAATTATCACAAAAAAGAATATTGCTCCCTTGGCCTAGGATCAACTTAGGCAGATCCCGATACCGTTCATCTTGCCAGATAGACACCAAGTCTTGTGTTGTCTCGGCAACGACAATGTCTTTGGCCTTCACATCCAAACCAAATGTATGAAATGGTGCTAGTGACCTATCTTGCAAAACTTTCATGCGACTTCTGATCCATACCTTTATACTAGGGGGTTCATTTTAACTGATTCATCCACTCTTGGCAGTGTTTTCACTATGAGCAAGCTTAGATTCCACCCTCTAGAGCCTCTTCGGTTTCCGTTAGTTAACCGCTTTTACAAGTCTTATTATCCTGCAGGGAAGGCAAAAAAAGATGAAGTGATCTGGATCGGTGAGGATAACAAAGGCATAAAGGCCTGTGTCAGGTTCAAGCAATTTGACGAGTACCAACTGCTCACCGGTATGCTTGTACACCCAGAACTCCGATCTCAAGGCCATGGCATCGCCCTCCTAGAAGCCTGCAGAGAACAAGTAACCACTTCCCAATGTTACTGCTTTGCCTTCAGCTACTTGGAAGAGTTTTACCAAGAGTCTGGATTTGTCATCATTAAGGATAATGAGTTACCCGAGCCGCTCCAGTCAAGGATCAGCCGCTATAGGCAAAGCGGTAAAACACTCACTCCCATGATCTATGATCAAAGGAGTAAGCTTGAATTAAGCCAAGCGTGATATAAGCCAACTTAGCAATACGTTGACTATGATGTTTTTCTGATATAATTGCGCCCTTAACTAACCGATTCATCCTTATTAAGGTCGCGTAAACGAGGCGATAATGGATTCAGCTATTGCTAACAAGCAACGCATTGAGCAACTGCCGTGTATTGCACACAAGCCAGATGATTTAGAGACCCTTCTCGATGCCGGATCGTTCCGTGAACGTCTCCACCAAGAAATCTCCAATGCCAAAGCGCGTATTTATCTAGTCGCGCTCTACCTCCAAGATGACGATGGTGGACGTGGTATCCTCACTGCGCTGTACGAAGCCAAGCAGGCTCACCCTGAACTTGATATAAAGGTACTGGTTGACTGGCACCGGGCTCAGCGTGGGCTTATAGGAGCCGATAAATCAGATGGTAATGCCGCCCTATACCGCGAATTCTCGGAGAAATACGAGCATCAGATTGATATTCTCGGAGTACCGGTCCGTAACCGCGAGGTCTTCGGTGTTCTTCACCTAAAAGGCTTTGTTGTCGATGACAAGATCATCTATAGCGGTGCCAGCCTAAACGATGTGTATCTGGCTCAACACCAACGTTATCGCTATGACCGCTATCACGTGATCAAAAATGGCCACCTTGCCGACAGCATGGCCAGTTTCATTGTCGACACATTAGTGAACAGCGATGCTGTTAACTGCCTCAGTCAGGTCAACCGTCCAGAGACCCGTAACCTGAAAGGAGCAATAAAAGAACTGCGCCACCAATTACAAAGAGCCAGTTACCAATATAACCCAGAGCAGATCTCTGATGACGAAGTCGGCCTAACACCACTCGTTGGCCTGGGCAAACGGAAGAACCGGCTGAACCAGCATATCTGTACCCTGATTGCGAGCGCACAAAAAGAACTGACAATTTGCACCCCTTATTTCAACTTTCCACGCAGCATTAGCAGGGAAGTGAAAAGGGCGCTGCGTCGCGGTGTGAAAGTAACAATCATCGTCGGCGACAAAACGGCGAATGATTTCTATATCCCACCTAGCGAGCCGTTTAAAACCATCGCAGGGCTTCCTTATCTGTATGAAGTCAATCTGCGTCACTTCGCTAAGCAGAATGAAGCCGCCATCGCAAGGCGCCAACTTGCTATCCACCTGTGGAAGCACAATGACAATAGTTTCCACCTTAAGGGGATCTGGGTTGATCGCAGCTATATGCTGATCACTGGTAACAATCTAAACCCTAGGGCTTGGAAGCTAGACTTGGAAAATGCCATTCTGGTCCATGATAAGCAACAGCTATTGGCAGACCAGAAGCAGCGTGAGCTTGACCGCATTCTAAAGCACACCCAACTTGTTGGGAGCTATAAGTTCATCGACAAGGTTGATGCTTACCCGGCCCCAGTGCGAAAACTGATCAAGCGTATTCGACGCGTTAAGGCTGATCATATCCTTAACCAGATCCTGTAAGAGAGGCAGCCATGACGATTGCAGCCATTGATGTTGATCCGCAAAAAACGTTCACACCTCTGTGTCCGAACGAATTGCCGGTTGCTGAAGGTGACACTATTGGACAGGCGCTAAACCACCAGGCTGATTTAGCTGAGTTACGCGTTCTGACCAAGGACGCTCATCCAAGTAATGCGGTGTGGGTTGTAGAAACACATGACAAGATGCTTTCACCGTTAGATCACCCCAATGCAGATCTGACTTGGGTCAGCCATGCAGTGCCGGGGACACCAGGTTTTGAAACTATTCCAGATCTCCCGCCTGTCACTGAGTATGATCATGTGATTTGGAAGGGGATCGAGCCGGATCTTCACCCTTATGGTGCTTGCTACCATGATCTTAGGGAAAAACTCAGCACCGGACTGATCGAATGGTTACAAACCCAATCCGTTAAGACGGTATTGATCGGTGGCTTAGCAACTGACTACTGTGTTAAAACCACTGCCCTTCAATTGCAAGCAACCGGGCTATTTAAGGTCATTGTCAATCTCGCTGCTTGCCGTGGTATCGACCCAGAAACCGTTGAAAAAGCTTGTGCCGAGATGAAAGAGGCTGGTATCAGTGTCTGTCGCAACATCAATGCCGTTGAGGCACTGCTCTCATAGCGCTTTCTCTGTAATATCACTAATGAAACCCAGCCCATGGCTGGGTTTTCTTTATCCGCACCTTTACCAGATAGCTTGCTTATATCGATAGCTGCATACCTATTTGGATAGATTCACAACACCCTTGTCAGTGGCATGAGAAAACACAACTGACTCTCTTATAGCTCTTTACGCCCGAAGGGCGAACACACCTTGAAGACGTAAAAAAGCCCGAGTCTTTTGACGGGGACGCCTAGTCTTGGGCTATTTGGCCGTAGGCCAAACATTGACTGATACAAAAAAGCCCCAGCATTTCTGCTGAGGCTTTCGAAGAAGTGGCGGAGCGGCCGGGCTGGCGCACCACCGGGGACGCGTCCGTCCGGGACTCATTCGCCTGCAAGGCGAACATATCCGACATATGTAAAAAAGCCTCGCTATTTCTAGCGAGGCTTCTTAATAAGTGGCGGAGCTGATGGGACTCAACGCGCACGGCCAGTGCCGCGACTAAAGTGCGCAGCACTTTTAGGGCGCACAGAATGCAAAAAAGCCCCGCTATTTCTAGCGTGGCTTCTTAATAAGTGGCGGAGCGGACGGGACTCGAACCCGCGACCCCCGGCGTGACAGGCCGGTATTCTAACCAACTGAACTACCGCTCCACACGGTGATAAACATGTTCATGTCTATCCGATACACGTCGTTCAATACGCATATCTAAATTGGGAGCCTGGCGATGTCCTACTCTCACATGGGGAGACCCCACACTACCATCGGCGCTATTACGTTTCACTACTGAGTTCGGCATGGGATCAGGTGGGTCCATAATGCTATGGTCGCCAAGCAAATTCTGTTTATTCACCGCCCCCCGGGCAGTAAATAGCAATCTGGGAAAATCTAACTAGTTGTTCTCAACACGCATTCAAGTGCTCATGGAGTCCGCTAAAACCCCTTGGGTGTTGTATGGTTAAGCCTCACGGGCAATTAGTACAGGTTAGCTCAACGCCTCACAGCGCTTACACACCCTGCCTATCTACGTCGTAGTCTTCAACAACCCTTTAGGAACCTTATAGGTTCAGGGATGACTCATCTCGAGGCTCGCTTCCCGCTTAGATGCTTTCAGCGGTTATCGATTCCGAACTTAGCTACCGGGCAATGCGTCTGGCGACACAACCCGAACACCAGAGGTTCGTCCACTCCGGTCCTCTCGTACTAGGAGCAGCCCCTCTCAATCATCCAACGCCCACGGCAGATAGGGACCGAACTGTCTCACGACGTTCTAAACCCAGCTCGCGTACCACTTTAAATGGCGAACAGCCATACCCTTGGGACCGACTTCAGCCCCAGGATGTGATGAGCCGACATCGAGGTGCCAAACACCGCCGTCGATATGAACTCTTGGGCGGTATCAGCCTGTTATCCCCGGAGTACCTTTTATCCGTTGAGCGATGGCCCTTCCATACAGAACCACCGGATCACTATGACCTGCTTTCGCACCTGCTCGAATTGTCATTCTCGCAGTCAAGCGGGCTTATGCCATTGCACTAACCTCACGATGTCCGACCGTGATTAGCCCACCTTCGTGCTCCTCCGTTACGCTTTGGGAGGAGACCGCCCCAGTCAAACTACCCACCAGGCACTGTCCGCACCCCGGATAACGGGGCGACGTTAGAACATCAAAACTACAAGGGTGGTATTTCAAGGACGGCTCCACGCAATCTAGCGACTGCGCTTCRAAGCCTCCCACCTATCCTACACATGTAGGTTCAATGTTCAGTGCCAAGCTGTAGTAAAGGTTCACGGGGTCTTTCCGTCTAGCCGCGGGTACGCAGCATCTTCACTGCGATTTCAATTTCACTGAGTCTCGGGTGGAGACAGCGTGGCCATCATTACGCCATTCGTGCAGGTCGGAACTTACCCGACAAGGAATTTCGCTACCTTAGGACCGTTATAGTTACGGCCGCCGTTTACCGGGGCTTCGATCAAGAGCTTCGACCGAAGTCTAACCCCATCAATTAACCTTCCGGCACCGGGCAGGCGTCACACCGTATACGTCATCTTTCGATTTTGCACAGTGCTGTGTTTTTAATAAACAGTTGCAGCCACCTGGTATCTGCGACTGCCAGCAGCTTAGGGAGCAAGTCTTGTCACCGCCGGCAGCGTACCTTCTCCCGAAGTTACGGTACCATTTTGCCTAGTTCCTTCACCCGAGTTCTCTCAAGCGCCTTGGTATTCTCTACCCGACCACCTGTGTCGGTTTGGGGTACGATTTCTTATAATCTGAAGCTTAGAGGCTTTTCCCGGAAGCATGGCATCAATGACTTCATCACCGTAGTGACTCGACATCGGGTCTCAGCCTAGTGTAATCCCGGATTTGCCTAAGATTACAGCCTACACCCTTGAACCTGGACAACCGTCGCCAGGCCCACCTAGCCTTCTCCGTCCCCCCATCGCAATTATAAGAAGTACGGGAATATTAACCCGTTTCCCATCGACTACGCCTTTCGGCCTCGCCTTAGGGGTCGACTTACCCTGCCCCGATTAACGTTGGACAGGAACCCTTGGTCTTCCGGCGAGGGAGTTTTTCACTCCCTTTATCGTTACTCATGTCAGCATTCGCACTTCTGATACGTCCAGCACACCTTACGATGCACCTTCAACCGCTTACAGAACGCTCCCCTACCCAATACAATAAATTGCATTGCCGCAGCTTCGGTGTATAGCTTAGCCCCGTTAAATCTTCCGCGCAGGCCGACTCGACCAGTGAGCTATTACGCTTTCTTTAAATGATGGCTGCTTCTAAGCCAACATCCTGGCTGTCTGAGCCTTCCCACATCGTTTCCCACTTAGCTATAACTTTGGGACCTTAGCTGGCGGTCTGGGTTGTTTCCCTCTCCACGACGGACGTTAGCACCCGCCGTGTGTCTCCCGGATAGTACTTACTGGTATTCGGAGTTTGCAAAGGGTTGGTAAGTCGGGATGACCCCCTAGCCTTAACAGTGCTCTACCCCCAGTAGTATTCGTCCGAGGCGCTACCTAAATAGCTTTCGGGGAGAACCAGCTATCTCCAGGTTTGATTGGCCTTTCACCCCTAGCCACAAGTCATCCGCTAATTTTTCAACATTAGTCGGTTCGGTCCTCCAGTAAGTGTTACCTCACCTTCAACCTGCCCATGGCTAGATCACCTGGTTTCGGGTCTAATCCTAGCAACTGTACGCCCAGTTAAGACTCGGTTTCCCTACGGCTCCCCTAATCGGTTAACCTTGCTACTAAAATTAAGTCGCTGACCCATTATACAAAAGGTACGCAGTCACCCAACAAGTGGGCTCCTACTGCTTGTACGTACACGGTTTCAGGTTCTATTTCACTCCCCTCACAGGGGTTCTTTTCGCCTTTCCCTCACGGTACTGGTTCACTATCGGTCAGTCAGGAGTATTTAGCCTTGGAGGATGGTCCCCCCATCTTCAAACAGGATATCACGTGTCCCGTCCTACTCGTTTTCACTGATATTGTGCTACCGGTTACGGGGCTATCACCCTGTATCGCTGTGCTTTCCAGCACATTCACCTGTCGTCAAACTAGCTTAAGGGCTAATCCGGGTTCGCTCGCCGCTACTGCCGGAATCTCGGTTGATTTCTCTTCCTCGGGGTACTTAGATGTTTCAGTTCCCCCGGTTCGCCTCGTTACGCTATGTATTCACGTAACGATAACTGCTTATGCAGCTGGGTTTCCCCATTCGGAAATCCAAGAGTATAGTGATTCTTACCATCTTCTCTTGGCTTATCGCAGGTTAGCACGTCCTTCATCGCCTCTGACTGCCCAGGCATCCACCGTGTACGCTTAGTCACTTAACCATACAACCCCAAGAGGTTTCGTATGGTCAACAACCAAGGTTGTCCATCTGAGTTATGATGGACTGTTGTTTCGCCGGACTCTTACACAAGACACTTGAATGTGTGTTGCTTGAGAACTCGTTTTTATCTTTCGATGAAACTTTTTAGTATTGCATTCATTGGATTGAATTTACTAGTCAGCTTTCCAGATTGTTAAAGAGCATGTGTTTCGTTATCCCCAAGGGGATAAAAAACCACTTTCTAACGACTTTATCAATAAAGTGTTTAGAAAGTGGTGGAGCTATGCGGGATCGAACCGCAGACCTCCTGCGTGCAAGGCAGGCGCTCTCCCAGCTGAGCTATAGCCCCAACGTATTGAAAGACTTCACACTCACTTCCTCTGGGAGAGAAAGTGGTGGGTCTGAGTGGACTTGAACCACCGACCTCACCCTTATCAGGGGTGCGCTCTAACCACCTGAGCTACAGACCCAAGTCTTTCACGTTCTTTTACTATTAACCAAGCAATCTGTGTGGACACTGCATAAAACAGCAGTCATATCGTTAAGGAGGTGATCCAGCCCCAGGTTCCCCTAGGGCTACCTTGTTACGACTTCACCCCAGTCATGAACCACACCGTGGTAAACGCCCCCCCGAAGGTTAAGCTATCTACTTCTGGTGCAGCCCACTCCCATGGTGTGACGGGCGGTGTGTACAAGGCCCGGGAACGTATTCACCGTAGCATTCTGATCTACGATTACTAGCGATTCCGACTTCATGGAGTCGAGTTGCAGACTCCAATCCG